>NZ_CP192241.1:0-37181 GCF_050780145.1 Verrucosispora sp. TAA-831 | reverse complement strand
GTAAGTTAGTGTCGGCATCGCACATGACGCAGCAACACGTAGCAGGCTGGAGGGCCGCGTGGGAGAGCAGCACCTGACCGTGGATGAGGTCGCCGACCTGTTGCGGGTTTCCCGCTGGAGCGTCGGCCGCTACATCAAGTCGGGCGCCCTCGAGGCCACCAAGGCGGACGGCCGTAACGGTGCCGTCCGGGTCCGTCTCAGCAGCTACGTGGCGTTCATCGAGGCCCACACCGAGGGCCGCATCGTCACCGCGGAAGAGAGGACGCGATGACCCACGCCCCCGCGAGCCTGCCCAATCTCACCCCGCTCGCCGACGTGGCGAAGCTCCTGGGCATTCCGCCTCGGAGGCTGGTCGACCGGGCACGCGCCCGGCAGTTCAGCCACATCCGGATCGGCAAGGAGCGGTACGTCACCGACCCCCAGTTGGAAGCCCTGTTCGCCACCTTCACGGAGGAGAAGGAAACGCCGCAGGGCGACCGCGACCGGGCCATCCAGGAGACCCGCGACCGACTGGAGCGCCAATCCCGTCGCCGGTCGCCCCGTCAACGCAGCGCCGCTTGATCAACCAAGCCGCGGCGTAGCAAGCGAGCCCCCGACCGCGGACACGGTCGAGGGCTCACGAAAACCGGATCTTGACCCGCCATAGATCGGAGACCCAGATGGCGCAGATCGTACCGGAGGCCCCCACTGTGGGGCAGCCGAAGACCCCGGCGGACCGGGCCCACGCAGTCGCTGCGGCGCCGCTGGTGCGGCGGTCCCAGGTGGCCTCGCTGCGTGCCGAGGTGGCCTCGCTGCGCGCCCAGAACGACCGCCTGCTGGAGCTGCTGCAGGCGGCGGAGCGCCAGGCCCGCCGTGACCCGCTCACCGACCTGCTCAACCGCGCCGGCCTCGACGACGGTTACGCGTTCGCCCAGGGCAGCTGGGAGCTGGCGCTGATCGACCTCGACGGCTTCAAGCAGGTCAACGACACGCACGGGCACGCCGCCGGCGACGCGCTCCTCACTGCGGTGGCCGACAGCCTGCGCGAGTACCCGATCGCGGCCCGCCTGGGTGGCGACGAGTTCGTGGTGGTCGGCCGACTCCTGGGCGGGGTGGCCCGGCACTGGCCGGTGCAGCTGCCCTCCGGCGAGGTCGTCTGCGTGTCCGCCTCGGTCGGCGTGACCCGGGTCGTCATCGGCGACCTGGCCGCCACGCTCCGGCAGGCCGACGCCGCCATGTACCGGGCCAAGAAGGCCGCTCCCGGCTCGCTGCTCTCCTACGACGCCGACCTCGACGACCGTCCCGTCCACCCGCGGCCGCGCGTACGGCTCCGCGACCGAGAGGCGACGACCCGATGACCTACGCCACCAACACCGACGACTGGTTCCGCCGCGACGCGGACGCGAAGATCCCGAGTCTCCCGACCGGCGACTATGACTTCGACCACGCGCTGTCTCAGCTGCGCAACGCGGTCGCTGAGATCGACCAGGACAGCTCAGCCAGTGCGGTCTCCGCCGTCCTGCGGATCCTGCGCGACCGCCGGGGCCTGGCCGCCCAGCTTCTCGCGCAGCGCGAGCCGACCTGCCTGAACTGCGGCGGCGGCAAGAAGTGCCTCGGCTGCGACGACACCCGACCCAGCGCGGAGAAGCTGGCCCCGGGCTGGCGGTTCGTGTCGCCGGTGGGCCGGGAGGAGACCGTCGAGCGCGTCGAGCAGGCCACCGACCACTCGCCGGTGCGGGTGTGGACCGACAAGACCGGCGCCGACTACTCGTGGCTCATCCCGCTCTGGCGCAAGCTCGACGCCGTCGCCCCGCTCCGGCGTTCACCGCAGCAGGGCACGCCGGAGATCCGAATCGTCGAGTACGACTACTCCCGCGACGCACCGATGTACGCCCAGGCCGCCCTCAGCACGACCCGCCGCCCGGACAACGCCGAGAACTGCCTGGCGGAAGCGCGGTACTCCCGCGAGCACGGCTGGAGGGTGGTCCACCGGCCCGACGGCGGCGGCGAGATGGTCGTGATCGACTGCGGCCGCAGCAAGGCCCGGGCGCGCACCGCGCTGCGTCAGGCCGCCCGCCAGCACGCACGCGCCCTCGGCGTGAAGGTCGTCGAGCAGGCCAAGGAGCGTGGCCGGTGACCTACGACCGCACCCCTCCCGGTACGACCGTCCGGCTGGTGATCCCAGAGGCGACGATCGTCGCTCACGGCGACCTGCAGATGCGGATCACCCTGCCGGGCCACCCGGGCGACATCGTGACCCTGCCCCTGCGCGACGGGCGCTTCCAGGACCTGGTCGAGATCCACCCGCACCTGCCCGAGCTGCACCCCGGGCAGACCTGGCGCGGCACCGACGGCACCCTGCTGCACGCCGTCCAGGACCGGCAGGACGCCGGCGACGTCGGCGAGACGCTGCTGGTGTCCGCCGTCAACGGCCTGCACTACACCCGCGAACTGGCGATCGGCACGTTCGGTCCGCTGACCCTGCTCGGCGAGCTGGCCCCGTACGACGAGTGCTGGCTCGCGCCGGCACCCGTCGCTCCGGAGCCGCCGGCACCGGTCCCGCTGTCCCCGGTATCGCCGGCCGTCCCGGCCAGCACCGAGACCACCGCCATCCTGCCCCGCATCCCCGCCGAGGAGGCCCGATGACGACGCCCACCCGACACCCCGACTGGTGCCAGCCGCCGCTCTGCGACGCCGAGGTGCCGACGCTGCCGGCCGCCGGCGGTGTGCACCGCGGCGTGCCGGAGCGCCTGGTCCTCGTCCTGCCGATGGGTGACGCCATCGCGGTCACCGCCCAGATGCAGCTCCCCGGCCACGTTGCCGTCGACGACGTCGACCGCGACGGGCACCTGGCCCTCCAGGTCGCCGGCGGCCCGCTCACCCTGCTACCGCTGGAGCAGGCCCGGCTCGTCGTCGAGCGCCTGGCCCCGCTGCTCGGCCTGACCGTCTCGACCCGTGTCTAAGACGGTCCGCCGCCCCGGCCGGCCCGCCGTCCTGCCGCACCCCTACGTGCAGCAGGACGGCGTGCCGGCGGACCCGTGGACCGGGCTGGCCCCCTGCCGCGACTGCAACAAGCTCGGCGCGGCCGGCGACGTCCAGCACCCCGACACCACGCCGGCCGCCACACGCCCGACCGCCATCGAGGAGGCGGCCCGCGAGCTGGAGGCCCGGATCCTCGGCGAGCGGGAGGAGTAGACCGTGGACGACCTGACGCCTGACCCGGCGACCGTGGCCCAGCTCGACCAGGCCCGCGCCGCGCTGGCCGCGCTCGTCACGGCGGCCGCCGAGCACGCCGACGCCGAGGCATGCCCCCACACCGGTGTCTGCCCCGGCCAGCAGGCCGCCGACGCCATCGCGGCGCTGTCCGCCGACGACCGGGACCGCCTGCTCGGGATCACGATCGCTGTGCTCGCCCAGCTCGGGTACGCCGCGCCGCCGCGCTTCCGGCTCACCCGGGCCGGCTACGCCGCTCTCAACGCCCAGCCGCCCGGACCGTGGCCGTTCGGCGGCCGCCGTGCCTAGTCCTCGGCCGCGCGCCCACACCAGCCTCGGGCTGGAGGTCTGGGCTGTCGGCACCTACGAGGAGATCACCGCGCTGCGCGCCCAGCTCGGCGCCGCCGGCCGCCTGGTTGAGGTCGGCACTCCGCACGTTCTCGCCGGCGCCGACGCCGGGCGTTACCGCCAGTACATCCGCGCCAGTCTCCGTACGAGCGAAGGATCACCATGACCGCCAGTCGCAAGCCCGACCCGGCCGGCCTCCCGGTGTACCGGGTCGGGGAGATCCCCGATCACCTGGCCACCGCGACCATGTTGCGCCGCCTCCGCCGCCGCCAGGCCGAGGGCCAGCAACCGGCAGCGACGCTGTTCTACCACGGCAACAAGCACACCGACCTGTACGAGATCGCCGCGTCGGCGGCGATGCCGGCACTGTCGCCGGGCCGGCAGGCCGCCTGGACCGCCGCGCGGACCTGCGCCCGCTGCCAGACCACGAGACCCAACCCGCTGGCGAACATCGAGAACGGCCGGCGGCTCTGCACCGAGTGCGTAGTCATCGAGCGGACCGCCAAGGTAAGGCCGTCGTGGCTGCGGCTTCGCGCGGCCGCCTCGGCGTGGGCCCGCGAGGTCCTCGCCGACCCCGACACCGTGCTGCTCGCCGCCTACGACCTGAACGGCTGGATGACCGGCCCGCTCCACGTCCACGCGGTCACCCTCGACGGCCAGGTCCTCGTCGACGTCGTCGCCCGCCGCGCGTACCCGTCCGTCGAGGGTGTGATCGGCGGGATCGACCGTGTGGTCGGTGGGACCGACGCGAACCGCCTGGTGCCGGTGCTGACCCCACTGGTCGGGCGCCGCACCATCCACACCATCCGCAGCCACCGCGGCCACTACGCCGGGCACGTCACCCCCTTCGGTCGGCTCTCCGAGCTGACCCGCCACTACTGGCCTGGCCTACACGACCCGTCGATCCGGCAGACCATCGACGACGACTACCACCTGCGGTGGACCGACTGGCATAACCGCACCTGGTACAACCACCCGCACTCCCGCCCCAGCTACGGCCGCTCCGGACTCACGTCCGTCCCCGTCGAAGGCGAAGACGCGGCCGCGCTCACCACCGCCATGCTCGCCGGCCTGCGCCGGATGGCCGCCGACGCCTACCCCGACGGCCCGCCCCGGTGCCCGTGGCTGCCACCGACCGGACTCACCCCGTGCGGCGCCACCCCGGCCCCGCACAGCGGCCTGTGCCCTGACCACACCCCCGCCGAGGAGGCCACCGGTGGACCGGCCTGACGACCTGCCGGTGGTGCCCTGCCGCGACTGCCAGCGTCCGTGCAAGACGCCGGCGTCGAGGGCCCGCCGCGTCGGCGCCGGGTGCTGGCGCAAGCGCCGCGCCGCCGCCCGCCGCCTCGCCGCCACGGCGGCCGCCGCGACTCTCCCCGTCGACCCGCAGGACGGGCCGACCCTGCTCGACCAGGAGGTGACCCATGTCTGACGCACGTCTCGCCCAGGCCCTGCTCACCGAGCGGTACGGCGACCCCTCGGCGGCGGCCGCCGAGCAGATCGCCCCGCCGCCTCCGCCGGCACCGAAGCTGCAGCCCAGCAACAACGTCCGGGAGCACCGTCGGGTGCTGCTGGCGTCCCTGCGGCCGGAACCGAGGGCTGCGTGACCCTGCCCACCTACGACAACGGCGCGGCACCTGGTCAGAGGTGCCGCGCCGCCCGCGATCCCGAAGGACCACATGTGAAACCTCACCGTACCGCACGGCCGCGACACGCTGCAGGTGACCGATGACGGCCCCGACGCGCTGGCACGTCGACGTCTACCAGGACGCCGTCTGGGAGTCGTCCCTGTCTCCCCGGGCGAAGCTGCTCGCCCTGGCGTACGCGCGGCACGTCCGCGACGCCCAGGGCGACCGGACGGCCACCGCCGACCTGGCCTGGCTGACCTACGACCGGGCCATGGCTCAGGCCAGCATCGGCAAGCGGGCCCTGGTGACGTCCACCCTGCAGCAGCTCGTCGACGCGGGCTGGCTGGTGCCCGTCCGGGTGATCGCGCGTCGGCCGACGCTGTACCGGCTGACCATTCCGGCCGCCGCCGCGGCGACGCCGGAGGGAACTACCGACCAGGACCAGCAGGGAACCACCGACAGCGCCGTAGTTCCTCCCAGGGAACTACCGGCATCGGCTGGTAGTTCCCTTCCTGCTCCCGGTAGTTCCCTTTCCGAGGCCGGTAGTTCCCCCGTGGGAACTTCGGTGGTTCCCGCGGGGGAACGCAACTCCTCTGCTCCAGTCACCTCTCCACATCATCAGCAGCGCGGTGGAACCGTCGCCTACGTCGCCGCTCGACTCGGTGTGGATGACGACGAGGCGACCCAGGTGATCGAACAGATCAAGACCGCCGCCCGGCGGCCGCCGAAGTCCCTCGGCGCCTACGTGCGCAGCCTGCCGACCGGCGACCTCGTCGACCACCTGGCCGCGGTCCGCCACCAGGCACGCCCCACCACCCCGCCGGCCGCCGCCGAGCAGTCCGTACCGGCCTGGCGCGCTGACCTCGCCGCCCGCCAGGCACCCCGCCGAGGACCGGGCGCGGCCCTGGCCCGGCGCGTCCTCGCCGGCGAGATCCGGCACACCGATCTACCCGATCCCGACCTGCCCGGCCAGGACCTGGCCGACGTCATCCCCATCCGACCGACCGCGTGAGGCATCGATCATGACCGCCTTTGACCTGCCAAAAAAGGAAGACCAAGGATGAACGACGACATCGTGATCGCGTGCACGAACCTGGCGAACCGGGCTGGCGCCGCTGGGTTCGAGATTGGACACACCGGCGACGACGACGAGCCGGCAGAGGACGCCAAGTGGTACGCCGTCGCCACCTATCAGGGTGCGCGGATCATCTCTGACGGACACCGGTCGCCCACCGCAGCGGCGTTGGGGCTGGCGGAGCGGCTGCTGACCGGGGCGACGTGCCGCTGTACCCAGCCGGTCACTCTTTCCGACGGTCAGCCCGGGTGCCGGTGGCGGCTGGTCGGCCAGCGGTGGGAGCCGAGCTGCGACGCCGCGCCGGTGAGGGTACCCGGCGGCCGCAGAGGCGATATGGCGGCGATTCAGCACGCCATGGCGCAGGTTCCGCCGGGTGGAAACCGGGCGTCCCGGCGAGCGGCGAAACGGCGGCGCCGATGACGCGCCCACGCTGGCGCGGCCGGCCCGCCTGGGAGGCCGACCTGGCCGCCAGACAGGCCAGGTCGCCGCAGGAAGCCACCGAACGGGCCCGCCGCGGCCGCGCCCTCGTCGACGCCGCGCTCGCCGGTGAACCGCTACCCGAGACCGAGCGCACCGAGCCCTCGCCGCCGGCCGGCTACGAGTACGTGTCCTGCGCCGGCTGCTACCGCCCTCATCTTGGCCTGCCCGGATCTCGGTGCGTGGCTTGCCGACCCGCCACAGGAGGAACACCATGACCACCCCCACCACCGACCCGACCACCACCGCGACCGAGCTGGACGACGCCGCCGAGGTCGTCCTCTACGGCCAGGCCCTCGACATCGTCATCGCCGAGCGCGACGCGTACCGCCGGCACTGCGAGGTTCTCGACAAGCGGTTGATCCGCGCGTGGGAGCGAGTGTCGGAGCTGGATAAGGTCGTCACCGAGGCCGACGCCCGAGGCGAGCGCTACCGCCACCAGCTCGACCTCGCCAACACCGAGAGGGCCCGGCTCGCCGAGGAGGTGGCCGTGCTGCGCGCGGCCGTCACCGAGGAGGTGATCGAGCCGGACGCCGTCCTGGTCTGCCGGTCGTGCGGGTGTCACGACCTGCTCGCCTGCCCGGACGGCTGTGTCTGGGCCACCGTCGACGAGCAGATCGCGGCCGGCATCGCGCCGAAGGGCGGTCCGCTGTGCACCGGCTGCCTGGGCCAGCAGGCCGAGGTCCTGGCCGAGCAGCAGCGGCGGCCGTGGTGGAGGCGCTGGCTCGGCCTCTAACTCCAGCTTCGACCAGCGCAACGAGGGCGCGGCCACCCCGAGCGGGGCGGCCGCGCCAGCCGCATTCAGGGGGGACCATTCATGTTGATCTCTAGGTTGATCCACTAATGCCGTACTGGCTGGAGTCCGACACCTTTGCGGACGAGCCGATCTGGGACGCCCTGGCCAATGGCGACGCGAACCTCGTCGACCACCTCCAGGCGGCCTACTGCCGACTCAAGGCGAAGGCATCTCACATCAAGCGGGACGGGTACCTCACCGAGGCGACCGCGGTCCGGTACGCCCGCCGCCGGCGGTGGCTCGACCTGCTCTGCACCCCCGTGCTCGACGAGCAACCCTTGCTACACCGACCGGACGACGACTGCCCGTGCCTCGGCGACTCCTGGACCCAGGGCTACGCCTACAGGATCCACAACTTCCTCCGCCGCAACCCGAGCCGGACGGAGTACGAGCGCAACCAGGCCCAGAAGGCCGACCTGCGCTCCGCACCGCTCAAGGCGACGACCTACGCCCGCGACGGCGGCTGCTGCCGCTACTGCCGCTCCGGACCGCTGTCCGCCAAGGCCGGCAGGGCGAGAGACCGCCGCAAGGTCCTGACGTTCGACCACGTCGACCCGGACCTGCCAGCCGGGCCCGACGGCGCCAACCTGGTGGCCGCCTGCGCCCGCTGCAACGAACACAAGGGCCGCAGGACCCCGTACGAGGCAGACATGGCGCTGCTGCCCCCGCCCATGCCCGAAGAGCGGGCCGCGTGGTCGAACCGCGACCAGGTCCTCAACGACATCCCCGATCACCAACAGATCACCGACGAAACAGCGACAGAACAGCGATCAGACGCTGATCCGAACAGTGATCCGACCGCTGATCGACCACACGACGGCAACGGTGATCCGATCAACGACCCGGCGGGACCAGTGCGTCCGCAGCACGACGACCACCAGCAGGAACAACGCCCCGCAACGGTCGGGGAGGGTGCCGGGGAGGGTCGGGTCGGGCACCGCGCTGATCGGTCTGATCCGGCCCGGCCGGTCACCCAGCCCATCCGGGCTCCGGACGCCCCGGACATCTACCACCGGCGGTCCCGGGCCCCGGCCCCCGCAGACCCCTACGTCTGGCCCCCGGGCGCAGTCCCGGCCACTCCCGCCCCGCCTCTGGAGGATCCCCATGGCGCACCCTGACCCGCACACCGCCGCCCGCAACGCTCTTGTCCAACTCCAGACCTGGGCGGCCGGGGTCGCATCCGAAACCCTCTCGCCGATGGCCGCCCGGGAGATCCGCGACGCCATGCCCGACCTGGCTGATTTCGCCCGGACCGCCGCGCTGGTGTCGATCGCCGAGTCGCTGCACACCATCGCCACCCGGACGGAGGAGGAGTAGATGTCGTGGCACGCTGACCCGGATCTCGGGTCCTTCGCCTACCGCCACCCACGCCGCTTCGCCACCGTCATTCCGGGACCGCCCCCGGGCCGGCCCGACGGGACCCGGCTGCGCCAGTGGCGCCGAGAGTCGCGGATGACCCAGCGCGAGCTCGCCGGCCGCGTCGGCGCGCAACGCGGCGACGTCGGCCGCTGGGAGCGCGGCGAGACGCCGGTCCCGGCCCGGGTCCTCACCCTCCTCGGCCTGGCCACCCAGATCAGGCAGGCTGCGAAGTGACACCGTCGCGCCGCCGGCTGCTGCTCGTCGACGACATCCGCGCCTACGCCGCCCAGCTCGCGGACTCCTACCGCGCGACCGAAACCGTCTACCGGAAGACGAGGAACGGCCGGACCAAGCTCGTCGGCGTGCACACCGAGACCCACGACGGGCTCCTGGTGCAGCTCGCCGAGGTCGCGGTGCACGGCGTCACGTCGTCGACCGACAACCCGGGCGCCCGGCCCGTGCCGCAGTCCAAACCACCTGGCCACTGGGAGGCGATCGGCCGGGGTGCCGCGATCGCCGCCGAGGCGGCCCGGTGGTGCTGGGATCTCGAACTGCCGCTGCGCGACACCACCCAGGGCAACATCCGCCAGCTGGCCGGCGCGGCCGGCGAGCCTCGGATCGTCGACGACGACCAGGCCGCCGCGCTGTGCCGATCGCTGCGCCTCTGGCGAGCCCAGGCCCAGGCCCTGATCGGCTGGACCAGCGAGGCCTATCGGCCACGCGCCACCTGCCCGATCCTGACCTGCGGCAAGCCCGGCACCCTACGCGTCAACCTGGCCCGCAAATCGGCGTTCTGCACCGAGTGCCTGTCGGTGTGGGACGACGTCGACGGCAGCATCACCGTCCTGGCCGAGTGGATCAGTGCCCAGACCGACGCCCGAGTCGTAACCGCCGAGCGGATCCGGTCCGGGCACTCCGGCCACGGTGGAGCCTGGCTACCTGATCATCCGAACGGCCAGATCCATGGCTCGGGGTTTGCAGGAATGTCCGAATCCGGGGCATGATCGCGGTGCAGGAGTCTGCCCTGCACCACGATCTACCCTGCCAGTCACCCGGGATCGGCTCCGGGACCGAGCGCCCCGCGCCACCAGTGCGGGGCGCTCGGTGCATCCCTGGGGGTGGACGATGCCTACCCGTGCCCCACGCCGCTGCACCCGCCCGGGCTGCCCGGGAGGGGGGGCCTGCAGCCGGCACCAGCGGCCCCGGCCTACCCGGCAGGAGCTGGGCTACGACGAGGACTGGCTACGGATCTCGGCCGCGTACCTGGCCGATCACCCCTGGTGCCAGGGCTGCAAGAAGCGCAGCGCGAAGCACACCGACCACATCGACGGGGACACCAGCAACGTCGAGGAGTGGAACCTGCAGGCGCTGTGCCGCCGGTGCCACGGCAAGAAGACGGTGCAGCACGACGGTGGGTTCGGTCGTCCGCGTACCCCGAGACCAGGAGAAGAGATCGAGTGAGCGACCTGCATCTGCACATGAGTGACGGCCTGGTCGTGCGGCCCGGCGACACGCTGGTGGTGGCGCTGCCGTCGATGCCGACGCCCCTCGCCGTTCAGGAGATGGTCAGCAAGCTGGAGGAGGCACTGCCCGACATCAACATCGTGCTGGTCGGCGGCGGATCGGCTCTGGCCGCGTACCGGCCGCACGAGGTAGAGTGCTCGACCATCACCACCGACGCCGAGCACGGCGCGGACCCTGGCCACGGCGCCGCCGACCACCCGTCGAAGAACGGGGAGGGGCGGGTCGAATCCTTGCAGGTCAGGGGGGCCGAAACGCCGCGGTAGAGGGGCTCTCTCGCTGACGAGTTTTCGCACTTGCCGTATCCGAGGGAGGTGTCCACTGTGGGCAAACGCGGTCCGCACCCGGCGCCGACGGCGCTCAAGCTGGTGCGTGGGACCCGGTCTGACCGGGTCAACACCGACGAGCCGGTGCCGTCGACGACGGAAATCGAGCCCCCGGAGTGGCTCATCCAGGCTGCGCTGGACGTCTGGACGGAGTACGCCCCGGACCTGATCCGCAAGGGCGTGCTGACGGCCTGGGACGTCGAGACCTTCGGGATCGTCTGCGACGCGGCCGCCCGCCGGCGCAAGGCGGCCGCCGCCCTGGCCGAGGAGGGCGAGGTCGTCGAGCTGCCCGTGTTCGACAAGAACGGCAAGCAGACCGGGCACCGGGTCACCCGGAACCCGTGGACGGTCATCCTGGGCCAGGCCGACCGGCAGCTGCAGACCTGGGCGGCCCGCTTCGGGCTGACGCCGTCGGACCGGGCGCAGCTGACGGGTGGAGATGGTCGACGTGACCCCGCCGAGGACCTCCTCACGGGCTGAGTCGCCACCGCGGCGGCCGGCGCGGCCGCGGGCCCGTGCCGGCCGGGTGCCGGGCGACTGGATCCCGGATCACCACCGGCGGTGGCGGCCGCGAGACCGCAAGGGACCGACCTGCGGGTACACCTTCCGCGACAAGACCTGTGTCCGGCGGGGCGCGCACTACTGCGAGCCCCGCGCCGACCGGGCAGTGGCGTTCCCCGCCGAATTGTTGCGGCACATCAAGGGCCCGTACCGGCGTCGGGCGTTCGTGCTGCGGGACTGGCAAGAGCACGAGATCGTGAGGCCCTTGTTCGGGGAGGTCCTCTGGTCGGTCGAGTGGCAGCGGTACGTCCGCCGCTACCGTCGGGCGCACATCGTGATGGGCAGAAAGAACGGGAAGTCGGAGATCGCGGCTGCCATCCAGCTGCTGCTGTTCGTCGGCGACGACGAGGAAGCCGCGGAGTGCTACAACGCTGCGGCGGACACGAAGCAGGCGGAGAAGGTATTCGGGCCGGCCCTGAGAATGGTGCAGCTCAGCCCAGTCCTGAGCCGGCGGTTGAAGTACTACAAGAACGAGCGCCGCCTGGTCGACGAGCGCTCCGGCAGCATCTACGAGGTCATCACCGCCGACGCCAAGGGCGAGCTGGGCCACAACCCGCACTCGTTCAACCTGGACGAGGTCCTGAGCCAGCCCGACGGCAGCCTCTGGGAAGCGATGGACACCGCCGATGGTGCCCGGGAGCAGGAGCTGCTCTTCACCACGACCACCGAGACCGACGAACCCTTGAGCTTCGGCGCGCAGATGATCGACGAGGCCGAGCGGATCATGGAGGACCCGACTCGGGCCCCGCACGTCTTCGCGTTCGTCCGCAAGTTGCCCAGGACGCGCGAGGAGTTGGAGCGGATCCGCCGCGCGCACCCGGGCCACCCGCACCTGCCGGTGTCGACGGACATCTACGACGAGCGGAACTGGCGCTGGGCGAATCCGGCGTTGGATCAGTTCAAGTCGCGTGAGGCGCTGCGGCGGCACGCCCTGGCCGCCAAGACCAACGCGGCCCGGGAGAAGGCGTTCCGCCAGTTCCAGATGAACCAGCGGGTTCAGGCGCTCTACCGGTACGTGTCGATGGACCTGTGGGACGCCAACTGCGGCGAGCTGGCCCTCAACCCGGACTGGCTGCTGCCCAAGCAGGAAGGCGTGCGCTGCTGGGGCGGTCTGGACCTGTCGTCCAAGCTCGACCTCACCGCGTGGTGTCTGCTCTTCGAGAACGGCATGGTGCGGTGGCGGTTCTGGGTCCCCGAGGCGGTAGTGCCCGAGCTGTCGGCCGGCACCGACGGCGCGTTCGCCCGGTGGGTGGACGAGGGCTGGGTGACCGCCACCGACGGCAACACGATCGACTACCAGTCGATCTACTCGGGGATCGAGCAGGACCACGACTGGTTCCGGATCGTCGACGTCACCTACGACCGGTGGTCCGGTGAGCCGGTGCGGCAGGAGATCGTCGACCGGACCGGCCTGGAGCTGATCGAGTCCGGCACGACCTTCGAGCGGATGACCGGCCCGATGACGGAGTTCTCCCGGGCCCTGGCCGCCGAGGAGTACGCCCACGGCGGTAACCCGGTCGCCCGGTGGATGGCCGAGCATCTCAAGGCCAAGAGCCCCACGGACGATCCGGATCGGGTCCGGCCGGTGAAGCCGGACCGGGCCAAGGAGCACGTCCGGATCGACGGGATGCCGGCGCTGTTCTTCGCGATCGATGGCCGGATGCGAGTCGGTGACGGCGACTCGGTCTACGACTACCGCGGCCTGTCCACCGTCGGCTGAGAGGAGAGTCCATCGTGACGACCGAGGAAACCCCCGCCCCGGGCGGGCTGGTGGCCACCGCGGCCCGCTCGGCGGGCAGCCGCGTCGACCGGGTCGACGTGGTGGTGCTGGCGGGGCTGCTGCTGCTGGGCGCTGGCCTGTGGCTGTGGTGGTCGGTCGGTGTGGCGCTGACCGTGGTCGGGGTGCTGGTCCTGGTCGTCGGGGTCCTCGGCGCCACGGCCAAACCCGCTACCGGCGGCGGTGCGGAGCGTCGGCAGGTCGGGGCCTGACCATGGGCTTCCTGCGCTCGGTGCTGTCACAGCGGGCGAGCGCCGGCGGATCGTCGGGGCTGGCCACCCCCGAGAAGTGGGTGGAGGACTGGTTCACCGGCGGCGGATCGGCTTCGGGGACGTGGGTGTCGGAGGACACCGCGATGCACTACAGCCCGTTCTTCGCCGCGGTGAACGCGATCGCCACCGACGTCGGGAAGTTGCCGCTGCCGCTGTATGAGCGCCTGGAGAAGGGCAAGCGCAAGGCTCGGGACCACCGTGTCTACCAGGTGCTGCACGACCAGCCCAACGAGCTGATGGCGCCGATGGCGCTCAAGCGCACGGTGCAGGGCCACGCGCTGACCTGGGGCACCGGGTACGCGCATGTGCTGCGTGACGGCCGGGGTCAGGTCACCGAGGTGTGGCCGATCCGTCCGGACCGCATCACCCCCGAGGTCAAGCGGCTCGGTCCGGGCAAGATGTCGGTCACCTACCGGTACATCGACGACGTCAACGGCATCTACACGAGGTTGTGGCCGGACGAGGTGCTGCCGATCGGTGGGCTCGGCTTCGACGGGATCCGCGGCTACAGCGTGGTGCAGCTGGCCCGCCGATCGATCGGGTTGGGGCTGGCCACCGAGCAGTTCGGCACCCAGTTCTTCCACAACGGCGCCCGCCCGGGTGGTGTCCTCAAGACGGCCAAGAAGCTGTCCCCGGAGGGCCACACGAGGCTCCAGGCCGACTGGGACAACTTGCATCGCGGGTTGGATCGTGCGCAGCGGGTGGCGATCCTCGAGGAGGGCCTGGAGTGGCAGGACATCGGTATTCCGCCGGAGGACGCCCAGTTCCTTGAGACGAGGAAACTCCAGGTCAACGAGATGTGCCGGTGGCTGCGGCTGCCTCCGCACAAGATCGGTGACCTGGAACGGGCCACGTTCTCCAACATCGAGTGGCAGTCGTTGGAGTACCTCCAGGACACGCTGCTCGGGTGGCTGACGACCTGGGAGCAGTACGTCAACCTGCGGCTGCTCACCTCGCGGGAGCGGCCCCGCTACTTCGCCGAGCACATCGTCGACGCCATCACCCGCGGCGACCTCAAGACCCGGTACGAGGCGTACGCGATCGGCCGTAACTGGGGCTGGCTCTCCGGCGACGACATCCGCGAGAAGGAGAACGAGAACCCGCTGCCCGAGGGCAAGGGCACGACGTACCTGGTGCCGCTGAACATGCAGCCGGCGCCGGCGCCGGGCGAAGCGCCGCAGCCCGGCCGGGCCTGCCCGGTGCACCCGGGCTGCACCTGCAACCAGACGGAGCACGCATGAGCAACGACGACGAGCGCCGGCGGCGCGATGAGGACCAGGACGACGACGGCGGCCGCCGTGGGCAGGCCCGGCCGCCGGCGGACCGACAGCAGCCCGGCGTGCCCCGCGACCGCCAGGCCCGATCGGAGGTGAACCGTTGAGCCAGAAGCGCATGGCGTTCCACCGGGCGTTCATGGTCCGCGACACGGCGGCCGACCCCGACAAGCCGTTGCGGTTCGTCGGGGCGACGGAGGGCGAGAAGGGCGACGGCATCGCGTTGCGGATGGACGGTGCCCGTCTCGACCGCTACCAGGCCAATCCCGTGTTCGGGTACGGCCACCGCTACTACGGCCGCGACAGCTTGCCGATCGGCCGGTCGATCAAGACCGAGGTCGACGACAAGAAGCGGCTCATGTTCGACATCGAGTTCGATCGTGAGGACGACTTCGCGGTCACGGTCGAGGGCAAGTACCGCCGCCGCTACATGAACGCCGTGTCGATCGGGTTCGGCGTCGTCGAGTGGGAAGACCCGAAGACCCAGGACTACTGGCGTGGTGGCGTGGCCGTCGACTGGGAGCTGTACGAGCTCAGCGCGGTGCCGTTGCCGATGGACGCCAACGCCGTGGTCGAGTCCGGCCGCGCCCGTGGTCTGGACGTCGACGACGAGTTGCTGCAGTCCGTGCGCGGTCTGCTGGACCGCCTCGACGGTGAGTCGATCGGCGCGCTGCGGCAGCTGCTCGACCGCGCCGGCCAGCCCACCCCGCCGCCGGCGCCGCCGGCCGGTGAGCCCGGTGGTCGCAGCCTCGCCAACGCTCGCCGCCGGCTGCAGCTCGCCGGCGCGCGATAGACCCCGGGGCCCGGCGGCCCCGGCTTCCTACCCGCCCCTGCCGGGCGGCTCACCACCACAACGAAAGGACACGGCGTGGACATCAACGCCAAGCGGCAGGAGCGCGCGGGCCTGGCCAAGCAGGCCCGCGACATCCTCGACGCCGCCGAGGCCGACGGCGGACGGAACCTGACCGCTGAGGAAGACACGAAGTTCGACCGGCTCATGGGCGAGGTCGACGGCTGCGACGCGCAGATCGCCCGGGAGGAGAAGCTGCGCGCGAAGGAGCGCCGTATCGACGCCGACCCGGACGACCAGCCGCGTCGCGGCGAGGACCGCGACGGTGGCGAGCGCAACGGCCCGGACCGTGGCGGCGACGAGGCCATGGCCGCGTTCCGGCAGTTCCTGCTCGGCGGGAGGGCATCGCTGTCTCCGGAGCAGGAGCGCACCCTGGTCGCCGGCTCGGATCCGGAGGGCGGCTTCCTGGTCGCTCCGCAGGCCTTCGTGTCCGAGCTGATCAAGCAGGTCGACGACGACGTGCCGCTGCGGGGGCTGGCCACGGTGCACCAGCTCACCGAGGCCGCGTCGCTGGGCGTGCCGACGCTGGACACCGACGTCGACGACGCGGAGTGGACCTCCGAGGTCCGTACCGGCAGCCAGGACGACGCGCTGCGGTTCGGGAAGCGGGAGTTGGTGCCGAACCCGCTCGCCAAGCGAGCCAAGATCAGCCGCCGCCTGCTGCGGCTGACCGCGAACCGGGCCGAGACCCTGGTGCGCGAGCGCCTGGCCTACAAGTTCGGCGTGTCCCAGGAGAAGGCCTACATGGTGGGCGATGGCAACAAGAAGCCCCTCGGGGTGTTCGTCGCCAGTTCGCAGGGCATCTCCACCGGCCGGGACGTCCCGATCGGTGCCAGCGGCGCGATCCCCCTGACCGTCGCGACGGCCGACCAGCTGATCGACGCGAAGTACACGCTCAAGGCCGCGTACTGGCGCAACGCCCGGTGGCTGTACCACCGGGACCTGATCAAGACGATCCGCAAGCTCAAGACCACCGACGGGTTCTACGTGTGGAAGGCGGGTCTGACCGACCAGCCGGACACGATCCTCGAAATCCCGTACGTGGTCAGCGAGTTCGCGCCGAACACGATCTCGGGCAACCAGTACGTCGGCGCGATCGCGGACTTCAAGCACTACCACATCGCCGAGGCGCTGAACCTGGAGATCCAGCGCCTGGTGGAGCTGTACGCCGAGCAGAACCAGGTCGGTTTCATCGGCCGTCAGGAACTGGACGGCATGCCCGTGCTCGAGGAAGCGTTCGTCCGCCTCAAGGTCGCCAACTGACCCCCGGCCCGTAGACGGCTCACGAGCAGAAAGGCAAGAGCATGAGGAGCGACCTGATCACCCACCTGGCGCCGGCGCAGTCGCTGCGCCCGGCCAGCCAGGCAGACCCGTCGGTGCCGGTCAACGGCATCAGCGTGGACCTGGCGAACTACGACTCGGCGGTGGTGCTCGTCGACGCCGGCACGATCAGCGGCGCCGGCGCGTCGCTGACGGTCCAGGTGCAGCACTCCGACGACAACAGCACCTGGACGGCCGTCCCGGACGACGAGCTCGACGGCGTCGAGCCGGTCATCACCTCGGCCAACCACCAGCAGATCCACAAGATCGGCTACCGGGGCATCAAGCGGTACCTGCGGGTGGCGCTCACCGCGAAGGCCGGCACCACCCCGACCCTGCTCGTCGGCGCGACCGTCGTGCGCGGCAAGGGACGTCGGTACCCGGCCTGACCTCACGCCCACCCGTCGACCGCGGGCCCCGACCGAACGCCGGCCGGGGCCCGCCCGCGTGAAAGGACCCGCAGCCGTGCGGATCGAGATGAAGACGCTCTACGCGACCCCCGACCGGTCGATCGCCGCCGGGACCACCGCGAACCTGCCCGACGACGAAGCCCAGGAGCTGATCGACAAGGGCTTCGCCATCCCCGTCGACGACGAGACGTCGCCGCGGCGTGCCACGGCCGGCAAGACCAAGACCAGCCCACCGGCCACGCACGGCGACGGCGACGAGGTACCCGACGCCTCGGTGGCCAAGGTGACCGAGTGGGTGGGCGACGACCGCGACCGGGCGGCCCAGGCGCTCAAGGCCGAGCAGGAACGCCGCGGCGACCGCGCCCGGGCCAGCCTGGTCGACCACCTCACCAAGATGCTCCACGCCGACCCGGGCGACCCGGGCGACCCGGACGGCGACGAGCAGCAGTAGGGAAGCCGGCCCGGGCGCGCAGGCGGAGCGCCCGGGCCACCCCCACCCATTCGACCTCTGGGAGGTGCCCGTGTACGCGACCCTGGCCGAGCTGCGCAACCGACTCGCGGCCCTCGGCGACGACGACACCGACGAGGCGCTGACCGAGCTGCTGGAGGACGCCTCCATGGTGATCGACGACGAGGTCGGCCAGCCGCTCACGCTGGAGGAGACCACGGTCACCCTCGACGGCACCGGCGCCGAGTCGCTGATCCTGCCGCGCTGGCCGGTCACCGCCGTCGCCGCGGTGGTCGAGGTCGACCTGGACGGCACCGAACGGCCGCTGGAGCACGGGGTGGACTACACCTGGTCGCGTTCCGGGGTGCTGACCCGGCTGCGGCGGTGCTGGCCGTGCCACGACCAGGCGGTGCGCGTCACCCTCACCGCCGGGTACGCCGAGGAGGACCTGGCCCGCCGGGTGCGCCGATTCTGTTTGCGGCTGGCGATCGCCGGCCGCCGCAACCCGGCCGGCGCCGACAGCGAGGACATCGGCGACACCCGGGTCCGATGGCACACGCCCGGCATGGAGCTGACCACCGGCGAGAAGCGGGTGCTCGCCCGGTACGCGACCCGCCCATGATCGGCCACACCCTCAACACGCTGCTGGAGGTGTGGCGGCCGGTGCCGACGTCGGACGGCGCCGGCGGCCGGACCGTGGCCCGGACCCTGGTCCGTACCGTCCGGGCCCGGATCTCCCAGCCGCGCGCCGGCGAGCAGGTCGAGGCCGACCAGGCCGGGGCCCGCCACGACGCGTGGATCTACCTGCTGCCGCGTGAGGACGTCCGCCGCGGCGACGAGCTGCGGCCGCCCGGCGGCACCGCCACCTCCCGCCCGTACTGGCGGGTGATGTCGACGGTCCGGCCGTCCGTGCCGGTGTACCTGCGCGCGGCCGCCGAGCGCATCGAGCAGGAGGCCTGACGTGTCGAAGGTGCGGATCGAGGGCATGGGCGCGCTGCGCCGCGCGCTGCGGCGCCTGCCGGCCGACGTCGAGTCCGAGGCCCTCAAGGGGATGCGGGACACCGCCGAGGACGTCCGTGAGGACTGGTACACCGCCGCGGCGTACGACACCGGCGCCGGCCGTGAGGGCATCGAGATCCGCGAGGACCGCAAGCAGGCCGCCGTCGAGGTCGGCATCTTCGACCCGAAGCTGTACTACATGGTGTTCCCCGAGGAGGGCACCAAGAGCCAGGTCGCGCAGCCGGCGCTCGCCGAGGCGATCGCCCGGGCCGAGAAGCGCCTCGCCGGCGACGTCGCCCGCCGGATCAGCAAGAGGTACCGGTGACCGGCCCGGCCCGCCTGGTCGCCGGACCGCTGCAGGTCGCCCTCTACGCCGCGCTGCGCGCCGATCCCCGGGTCACCGAGCTGCTCGCCGAGCGGGTCTACGACCACGTCCCCGAGCCGGCCCAGTACCCGTACCTCGTCATCGGTGAAGCGCTCGAGGAACCCGACAACACCCACGACACGGTCGGCCGGCAGGCCGACATCACGCTGCACCTCTGGGACATGGTCGACGGCTACCTGCGCCCCACCGAGGTCGTCGACGCGCTCGTGCAGCTGCTCGACCACCAGCGCGACGCCCTGACCATCACCGGCCACCAGGTGGTCAGCATCCGGTTCCGCAACGCGCGCACGCTGCGCACCCCCGATCCGCGCATCCGACACGTCCCGGTCACGTTCCGGGTCAACACCCAGCAGGAGGCATAGATGGCCGGCATCGACGGCTTCGGTACCCAGCTCCAGCGCGGCGACGGCGCCGAGCCGGAGGTCTTCACCGCGATCGCCAACGCGACCAACATCGGCGGTCCCGGGCTGTCCCGGGAGACCCTTGACGTCACCGCCCACGACTCCCCGGACGCCTGGATGGAGCACCTGGGCTCCCTCAAGGACGGCGGGGAGCTGTCCGTCGACGTCAACTACGACCCGGACAAGCACGACGTCCTGGTCGACGACCTCGACGACGACGAGCCGCGTGCCTACAAGCTGGTGTTTCCCACCAGCCCGGCCATCACCTGGGGCATCAAGGCGATCCTGACCGGCTTCGAGCCGTCCGCGCCGTACGACGACAAGCTCACCGCGTCCCTGACCTTCAAGGTCAGCGGCAAGCCCACCCTTACCTGAATCCGGAGGTCACAACCGCCATGACCACCCTGCTCACCCGCGACCAGATCCTGGCCGTCGACGACTCCTGCTCGGAGGACGTCGAGGTGCCCGAATGGGGCGGCACCGTCCGCGTCAAGGGCATGACCGGCGCCGAGCGCGACAAGTTCGAGGCCGCCAGCATCAAGGGCAAGGGCAAGAACCGCGACGTCAACCTGGCCAACCTGCGGGCCCGCCTGGTCGCCGCGTCGGTCGTCGACGAGGACGGCCAGCCGTTGTTCAAGCCGTACGACGTCGAGGCCCTCGGCCGCAAGAGCGCGGCCGCGCTCGGCCGGGTGTACGACGTCGCGCAGCGCCTCGCCGGGCTCAGCGACGAGGACGTCGACGAGCTGACCGAGGATTTTCAAGAAGGCCCGAGCGAGCCTTCTACTTCCGGCTGACCGCGCATCTCGGCGGCATGACCGTCGCCGAGATGCTGTCGCGGATCTCGTCCCGGGAGCTGACCGAGTGGCACGTCTACGAGCAGCTGTACGGGCCGCTCGGCGGCGAGCGCGATGACCGCCTGGCGGCGCTGATCGCGCACACGGTGGCCAACGCCAACCGGCACCGTCGGGCGCCGTACCCGTACGACGACTTCCTCCTGACGTGGGGCGCCGGCCGGCAGCGGCGTGAGCAGTCCACCGAGGAGATGCTCGCCATCGTCGTCGGACTCAACAAGGCGATGGGCGGCACCGACCTACGGCCCGCTGCCGCTGAGCAGGGATAACAGAACAGGAGGTTGGCGTGGCCACGATCGCAAACCTCCTGATCAAGATGGGCGTCGACGTCCGGGGTGTGAAGGACGCCGACAAAGCTGCCCCGGTGGCGGAGCGGGCCGGTCAGAAGACCGGCCGCTCCTTCGCCGAGGGCTTCCGCAAGACGGCGCGGATGGTCGGGCGGATCGCCGGCACCGCCGCGCTGGCCGGTGGCGTGGCCGCCGGCGGAATGCTCGCCCAAGGCCTCGACCAGGCGCTGCAGAAGAGCAAGGTCGACGCGCTGCTCGCTACCCAGATCGCGTCGACGCCCGAGGCTGCCGCGAAGGCCGGGCAGATAGCCGGCGACCTCTACAAGAAGGGGTTCGGCGAGAGCGCGGCCGGGGTCGCGGACGCGGTCAAGAGCGTGCTGCAGAACGGGGTCATCGACCCCGAGGCCGCCACCGCCGACATCGAAAAGGTGGCCGCCCGGGCCATCTCCGTCGGCCAGGTGATGGGTGAGGAGTACGACCGGGTCGGCGCCTCGGTGTCCACGATGCTCAAGTCCGGCATCGCCAAGAACGCCGAAGATGCCTTCGACGTCCTGGTGCGCGGTACCCAGCTCGGCGTCAACAAGGGCCAGGACCTCCTCGACACCTTCACCGAGTACAGCGGCCACTTCAAGGCGATCGGCCTCGACGCAGCCACCAGCTTGGGCCTGATGAACCAGGCCATCTCCAAGGGCGGCTACAACGCCGACAAGGCCGCCGACGCGCTCAAGGAATTCAGCATCCGATCGGTCGACGGGTCGAAGGCCGCACGGGACAGCTTCAAGGCGTTGGGGTTCGACGCCGACAAGATGCAGAGGATCTTCGCCAAGGGCGGACCCAAGGCCGCCGAGGCCTTCGGTCAGGTCATCACGAAGCTCAAGGAGACCGAGGGCCAGGCCAACCACGCGGAGATCGCCTTCGGGCTGCTCGGTACGCAGAGCGAGGATCTCAAGGGCGCTCTGCTGGCCATGGACCCGAAGACCGCGGCGGCCGGTCTCGGTGAGCTGGAGGGCGCCGCCGGCAAGGCCGGCGACACCCTGCAGGGCAGTACCGCCGCCAAGGTCGAGGCGTTCAAGCGGCGCGTCGAGGGCGCGTTCATGCAGCTGGCCGAGGCTGCCCTGCCGCACCTTGACGCGCTGATGGACAAGCTCGAAGGGGTCAACTGGGACCAGCTCGGCGGGCAGGCCGCCACCGCGCTGCAGCAGATCGGCCCTCTGCTCAAGCAGTTGCAGACCGACGCCGGCCCTGGCCTGGCCGACAGCCTCAAGGTCGGCGCCGAGGTGATGGCTTTCGCCGCCGACAACGTCGATCTGCTCGCCAAGGCGTTGCCGTATCTGGCGGCCGGGTTCGTGTTGGTCAAGACGGCGCAGCTCGCCGCGAACGCCGCGTCGGCCCTGTCGCCGGTGCTGACTCTCGCCTCGGCGATGGCCAACCGGAGGTTGGCCGCGAGCAACGCGCAGCTGGCCGCGGCGATGACCGCGTCGACCGCCGCGATGCGCGCCCAGGCCGTGGGCCAGGCCGCGTCCACCGCCGCCACGACCGCCGGCGACGCGGCGCAGAAACGGTCCCTGATCTCGGCGACCGCGTCGCGTGTCGCGATGATCGCCACGGCGGTGGCCACCAAGGTGTGGGCCGCCGCTCAGTGGCTGCTCAACGCGGCGATGAGCGCCAACCCGCTCGGGCTGATCATCATCGCGATCATCGCCCTGGTCGCCGCCATCGTGATCTTGTGGAAGAAGAACGAGGGCTTCCGCAACCTGGTGCTGGCGGTCTGGGCCGCGATCAAGACCGGCATCGGCGCCGCCGTCAACTGGTTGAAGACCGCCGTACCGGCCGCTTGGGCGTTCATTGTCAACGCGGTCAAGGCGTACCTGCAGATGGTCCGCACGGTGGTGAGCACCGTCTGGGGATGGATCACCGCCTACATCCGCACGGTCGTGAACCTCTGGCGTGCCGTGATCTCCGCCGCCTGGTCGCTGATCGTCTCCGTGGTGACCGGCGCGATCAACCGCGTGCGGGCCATCATCGCCGGGATCGGCGTGATCGCCGGGGTGATCCGGGGGGCCTTCGACCGGGCCCGCGCCGGCGCCGTCAACCGGCTGACCGCGCTGATGACCTTCGTCCGTAGCATCCCCGGCAAGATCACCTCGGCGCTGTCGTCGCTCAAGAGCAAGATGCTCACGATCGGCCAGAACATCGTCGCCGGCCTGCGCGACGGCATCTCCGGCGCCTGGCACATGGTGACCAGCAAGGTTAAAGAGCTGACCAACCTGATCCCCGCGAAGATCAGGGAATACCTCGGCATCGCGTCGCCCTCGAAGGTCACCACCAGGCTCGGCCGGTTCATCGCCGAGGGCCTGGTGAAGGGCCTCACTGGCAGCGCGAAGGCCATCAAGGCCGCCGCCGCACGGGTGTCGCGCCTGATCGCCGAGGAGTTCACCGGCAGCAAGCGACGGAAGCTGCAGGCCCGGGTCGCCGCCGACACCAAGCGGCTGCTCGACCTGTCCGGCCGGCTGACCAAGGTCACCGAGAAGCGGGCCGCAGCGGAGAAGAAGCTCAACGACCTGCTGGCGGCGCGCACGAAGCTGGCCAGCGACACCGCCGACAAGGTCCGCGACTCCTTCTCCCTGGTCCAGGACGAGGGCCCGGCCACGATCGGGTCGATGATCTCCCGGCTCACCGAGTCGGTCACCGCGGCGAAGGCCTTCGCGCAGAACATGAAGACCCTGGCCAAGCGGGGCCTCGCCGGCGACCTGCTGCAGCAGCTGGCCGAGGCCGGCCCGGTCGCCGGCGCGGCCACCGCCGCCGCCCTGGCCGGCGCGACGGACGCCGAGCTGGCCCAGCTCAACCAGCTCGCGAAGGAACTAGACAAGACCGCTACCGCGACCGGCAACACCGTGGCCGACGCCCTCTACTCGGCCGGGATCAAGGCGGCCAAGGGCCTGGTCGCCGGACTCAAGGCGCAGGAGAAGGCGATCGAGGCGCAGATGCTGCGGATCGCCAAGGGCATGGCCAAGGCCATCAAGAAAGCACTCAAGATCAAGAGCCCGAGTCGGGTGATGCGGGACCTGATGGGCTGGGTCGGCCGCGGCGCGGCGCTGGGCCTCGACGACGGGCGCCGCAAGGTCGAGCACGCCGCCGGCCGGCTCGCCGCCGCAGCGATGCCCGCCCCGGGCGGCTGGAGCATCGCCGGCGGCAGCGACGACCGGCCCGGCTGGCGGCCCGGGTGGCGGCCGCCGCCACCGCCCACGCCGGCCACGACCGGCGGCGGTGGCGACACGCACTACCACTTCGCCGGTGCCGCGCCCACCGAGCAGCAAATCGCCGCGATCGAGGCCCGCCGCGCCCGCAAGGCCCGCGCCGGTAGGAAGAGGTGAATTCGTGCCCGTCCTGTCCGGACAGCCCGTCGTCCCGCCGACCGTCCCGCCGGTTCCCCCGTCGCGCAGCGTCGAGACGTGGACGTTCGTCGACACAGACGGGATCCTCTGGCCACTCACGCGACGGGAGCTGGGGTACTGGATCCTGTTCGGCACCGTCACCGGTCTGGGCGTCACGCCCCGGGTCAAGACCCGCGACGACAAGGCCCGAGGCGGCACCACCACCCGCCACGAGTGGGTCGACGGGCGGCTGATCACCTTCGAGATGTTCTTCCGCGGCCGCGACCGGCTGCAGATGCTGTCGCGGTGGCGGCCGCTCGCGACGGCACTCGCCGGCGGCGGGGTGCTGCGCATCGCCCAGGCCGATGGCACGGTGCGGGAGATCGACGTCGAGCTGGAGCCCGGATCGTTCGACTCGCACCCGGAGCGGCTCGGCTGGCACGAACAGCCCACCGTGCAGCTGTGGTGCCCGAACGGCTTCTTCCGTGACCCGGTGCCGGCCGTCGTCAAGCGCGCCCAGCGTGCCCGACGTCGGTTCCTGGCCCCGTTCATGTCGGTGTCGTCGTCGAGGATCCCGGGCCGCGAGATCGTCGTCAACGACGGTGACGCAGCGGCCTGGCCGGACCTGCTGATCACCGGCGGCATGTCCGGCTTCACCGCCATCAACCACACCCTCGGCGCCAGCTGGTCACTGAACCCGAACTGGGATGGCCACGGCCCGCTGGGCACCGGCGAGACCGTGCTGGTCACCTCCGACCCGCACACCGCGACCGGGCCGGACGGAGAGGTCTGGTGGGGCGCGATCACCGGGGATCTGTGGCCCCTGGAGAAGGGCGCCAACGACGTCGAGTTCTTGCTCTCCGGCTCGGGCAACGGCTCCGGCTACGCCATGACCTACCACCGACTCTTGGAGACCGTGTGAGCGCCACTCGACTCGACACCGAGGTCACCATCACCGACCGGCACTGCGTCCCGGTGACCAACCCGATCAAGTACGTCGAGGTCGACGCCGAGGTGCGCTTCAACGAGATCGTCGCCGGCTCGTTCGTCGCGCCGATGTACCCGGAGCTGACCGAGGCCCTGGTGCCCAGGAACCGGGTCGTCGTCCGCGACCAGGGCGCCGTGTTCAAATCCGGGCCGATCGAGGGCCTGGACATCCTCCGGACCGCGACCGGTCCGGACGCCGCAGGCAAGTGGGTGGTCGACTTCGGAGACGACGGGGCGCACCTGGCCAACCGGATCACCTACCCCGACCCCGCCGTACATGCCACTGAGCAGACCGTCGACTCTCAGTGGACCGGCACCGGCCCGGCCGGCACCCTCATGCTCGCCCTCGTCAACGTCAACGGCGGACCCGGAGCCCTGTCCTACCGGCGCGTGCCGCAGCTGCTCATCGGCGACGGCGCAGGCCTCGGTTCCACCCTCACCTACGCCAGCCGCTTCGTCGACCTCTACGACGAGCTGCGGGCCCTGGCCGTGCTCGGCGGCGGCGGTCTGCCCGGCGGAGAGCTCGGCTTCCGCGTCCGTCAGATCAACCGCGACCTCATCGCCGAGGTGTACGCGCCCCGCGATCGCACCGGGTACGCCCGATTCAGCTTCTCCACGGGGACACTGCGACAGCTGCAGGTGACCACCCAGGCCCCGACGTGCACCGCGGCGATCGTCGCCGGCGCCGGCCGCGGCACCGACCGGTCCATCGTCGAGCGCGTCGACGTCGACGCCGTGAACACCTGGTGGCGGTCGGAGGAGTTCGTCGACGCGCAGAACGAGTCCGACCCCGAGCAGCTGGAGCACGCCGGAGACGAAGCTCTCGACGGCGGCCGCGAGCAGCTGACCGTCGCCACCGAGACCGTCGACACCAAGCAGGTCGTCTACGGCGACGCCTACGCCCTCGGCGACCTGGCCCTGGTCCTCCCCGGCCCGACAGCACCGGTGACCGACATCGTCCGCGCGGTCCGCCTGCAGGTCGTCCCCCGCACCGGCCGCGTCCGTACCGCGCTGATCGGCACCCAGGCCGCCAGCAGCGACCCGGCGTGGGTGGCCAGCAACCGCACCCTGGCCCGCCGCGTGGCCCGCACCGTCCGAGTCTGAGGAGACACCCCCGTGCCGATTGTGTTCTTCCCTCACGCCGACTACCCCGCCGAGGGCGAGGGCGAGGTGACCGACTTCGAGTACGCCTCGGGGATCGGCTTCTACGGCGGCTCGGGCGTCTTCGGGCATCCCAGCAACCCCGCGCCGGTCTACATCTCCGGCGGCCAGGCCTACGTCCGCCAGGGAACGACGGGCCGCCTTCTCGGCATGGCCTTCACGGTCGTCGACGAGGACGAGCCGATCACGATCGCCAGCAACTCGGGGGCATCCGCGGTCCGCCTGGACCATGTGGTCGCGCAGCTGGACTGGTCGAACATGGAGATCGCCTTTCACGTCAAGGAGGGCACCCCCGGAGGTGCCCTGCCCGCCCCGACGCGGCAGCGAGCGACCGGTGTCTTCGAGCACCCTCTCGCTCAGGTCTCCCTCCCGGCCGGCGGCACCGTCGCCGGCGCAACGGCCACCCCCACCACCTGGTACATCGGCAGCGACGCCCAGTACCGCGCCGGCCGCGCGACCCTCATGCCCAACGAGGCCGGCCGCACGCTCTGGGAACACGAGACCGGCCGCTACCTCGTCGGCACCGGCAGCCAGTGGTTCGTCATCGGCGACAACGCGGCCTCATCCCTCGGCGGCCTGTCGCCCGCTCCGCCGGCCGCGCAGCAGTGGCAGGCCAGCATCAACCGGATCCGCAAGCGCAACGGCTGGGCGTCCCTCGCGATCAGCCCTCAACGGTCCGGCGCGAACATCGCGGCCTCGGCGACAAGCAATCTCGGCACCATCCCGACCGGCTTCCGGCCCATGGACGACTTCGAGATCGTCGGCCATGTGCCCTCGTCCGGAGCGCGCGTCACCGGCAAGGTCTTCGCCGCAACAGGGCTGATCACCCTGACGTTCTGGGGCGGCGGCATCGAGACGAACCGCTTCGCCAACCTGCAGGCCGTGTCGTGGCCGGTCAACTACTGAGGAGGGGGCTGCCGTGACGCAGTTTCATTTTGGTGGCGGCCCGGCCGACTGGGCGACCCAGGCCGTCACCGTCTCGGGCACCACCCTGCTGGCCCGCTTCAAGCCAGGCGCGAAGCTGACCTGCCACTGGTCGCAGGGCGGCGACGACCAGATCACCGACCTGGCGGACGCCAGCGGCGCACCGATCACCGACGTGGTCATCCCCGAGACCAGCGAGGTCTACGGCCCGGGACAGTGGCCACGGTTCCGGGCACCAGCACCGGTCATCTGGGTCTCAGTCGACGGCGGCCCCCGCTTCATCGTGGTCACCACCGACGTGCCGCAGCTCGCCGCGCAGGCCCGAGAGGTGGCCGACGCCGCAGTGGTAGCCGCGCAGGAGGCCGCCAGCGCGGCCCGCGAGGCCGCGAGCAACTCCGCGCTGCCCGCGCACCTGGAGGCTCCGGACCCGCACCCCGGTTACCTCGACGCCGCCCGCGGGGACGTCCGCTACCAGCAGCGCTGGCCGGAGCAGATGCCGCCGCTGACGGAGCCGATCGAGATCCTGCAGTTCACGTCGACGCCCCCCTACAACGCCGCGAACGTCCGCGAGACGTGGGTCAACCACAACGGCGTGTGGCGGATGGTCCGCTGGTCCAACGAACGCAACTACGACCGGTACGAGGTGGTCGAAGGAGCCAAGTGGGACTCCCCGATCACCATCGTGATGGCCTACGACGCGACCGGCCGCGCGATCCTGGTCCAGCGCCGCGGAGTGGACAACCAGAGAGTCAACATCGGCGGGATCGACGCCGCCGGCCGACCGGTCACCTCCGACCAGACCTGGGTCGCGATCCTGGACGTCGACCCGGACGACACCGGCGACTACGCCGCCTCCAGCACAGTCGGCCCCGCGCCACTGGGAGCCCGCTGGGACACCGACGACGTCGTGCGGCTGCAGGGCTGGGTGGCCTGCGCCGGCATCACCTCCGGAGACACGATCCTCGCCCTGCCGACCGGGTTCCTGCCGCTGTCCCGGCGTCTCCTCGCGCTGCCGACCACCACCGGGCCCGCAGTGTCGTGTGAGCTGAACGTCGCCGGCGAGCTGGTCGCCCGCGCGACCGTGGCCGGCCCGCTGGAGCTGAGCCTGGACGACGTCACATACGCCCGGGTGATCGCCGAGCAGGACACCGGCGGGTGGGAGATCTCCTACGCCGGCTCGGCCACCCCCGGCGGCACCTCGCCGCTGACGATCACCCGCACCGTCACCGCCGGCCGCTTCTACGTGCTCGCCCTGGCCCACACCACCGCTACCGGCCGGTTCACCGGCGTCACCGACTCGGCCAGCAACGCGTGGGCGCTCGACCCGGGCGGGTGGGCGCCGCAGTCCGGTGGCGTCGGCCGCCAGGTCGCGGTCTACACCTGCCAGCCGGCCGCCTCGGGCGAGATCACCATCTCCATCGCGTTCACCGGCGCCGGCACCGCCTACGCGAGTCTCTACGAGGTCGACGGCCACGACCCGGTCGCCCCGATCGACGACGTCGTCGCGGACTTCCGCTCGTCGTCGCTGACGCCGGCGCCGCTGCTGATCACCCCGTCCGGCCCGGGCCGGCTGCTCATCGGCATCTGCCAGGCCAACAACAACACGGTCAGCCAGATGACCCCATCGGCCGGCTGGACGATGCTCGGCACCCACAGCGCCGGCCCGGCCGTGGTCTACAAGGTCGATGCCCCCGTCGAGGCGCAGGGCGTGGCCTGGGAGTTCGGGGCCGCGCAGGGATCCGGCCACGCACTCATCGCCATCAAACCCGAGTAGCAGGGCCCTGATGGTCGCCCGCCGTACCTAGACCCCTCTCGCGTCACCTCGTTGCCGCCACGCCCGCGTGTGCGGCTGACCTCGCATGGGAGCAGCAGTGACAGACCCCGACCAACCGAAGGACGCGCCGCCGGACCCCGGCAACTCCGAGCCCGAGCAGTGGACGGAACCTCTCGACCAAACGGGCATCGCCGAAGTTCGCAGGCTCCTCGACGCCGAGTTCGGCCAGGAGGTGAACGTCGATGGCGGTAGCAGCTCCGGTGATCGTGCAGGAGATGGCGGACTGGACGGCTCTGGGCGGCGGTAACTCCGGCATCGTCGGCGACGGCGCCCACGGCTCAGGTTTCCACCGGGCCGCCAACGAGGTCGGCCCGGGCGACTACAGCCGACGACGCGACCCGGCCGGCGCCGACGGGCCGTACCCGAACTGGTCGTGGGCGTGCGCGGGCGACTTTCGCCACGGCGGCGACCAGGCGCTGCGGACGATGCACCGCGAGCTGCTGGCTCGGCTCATGGCCGGTGACCCGGCGCTGTCGATGGTCTGCGAGTTCATCGGTCAGCCGTGGCCGGACCGTCCCGTCTACTACTGGGCCAGGTGGGCGGGTGTCAGCGCCCTCGCTCTCTACACCGGGCGTGGCCACGATCTCTGGTCACACATCGCCTGGTATCGCAGCCGGGCCGACCAGCGGGCGAATCTGTGGGTGCCAGCGACTGGAGGAATGGACATGCTCTGCAAGAAGGGTGACCGCGGGGTGGCGGTCGAGACGCTGCAGCGGATGCTGGCGGCAGCCGGCTTCTCTCCCGGTGAGATCGACGGCCACTACTGGGACAAGACGTCGGCCGCGCTGCTGGCCTGCCGCAAGAGTCTCGGCAGCAAAGCCACCAGCGGCGACACGTACAGCCCCGCCGCCTACGAGCAGGTACACCGGGCACACGCGATTCGTAACGCCGGGCAGCCTGGCCCCCGAGGTCCGGAAGGTCCGCGCGGCCCGGCGGGCCCGAAGGGTGATCCGGCGCAGCCGGCGCAGGTCGACCACCGGCTACTGGCGCGTGAGGCAATCGGCCTGGCCGCCGAGCAACTCACCAAGCAGGGGTGACGGTGGCATCGCCGCGCCGGTGGTCCCGGGTAGCCGGCTACGCCATGATGGCCGCCGCCGGCATCGGCGCAGCCCTGTACCCCACCCCGAGCGTCCAGGAGGCCACCGGCCCGCTGGTGTACCTCTGGGCTGGCTTCCTGGTCCTCGGCGGGGTGCTGGCGGCCGCCGGCGCCATCACCGACCGATGGATCGGCGAGCACCTCGGCCTGCCGCTGCTGTGCGCCGCCCACGGCGTGTACGCCGTGGTGCTCGCCTCGGCCCTCGCTCCCGCGTCAGTGGTGGCCAGCCTGGCGCTCGGAGGGTTCGCGCTACTGCTCGCCGGACGGTGGCGAGACGTGTCGGTAGTACGGGTGGAGGCGACCCGTCGGGCCAGGTAGGGGGTGCCCGTGACCATGCCCGAAGCGATCACCGCCCTGATAGCCGGCCTGTTGGGCGGAGGCGGCATCGCATTCCTGCGGGCGCTGTTCAGCGGCGTCGGCTCGCTTCGTCAGGGCGCGCGAGCGCACGAGCGCGAGTCGGTGCGGGACCTGGCCCGGGCACGGGACAAGGCCGACAACCGCGCCGAGACAGCGGAGACCGACCGCGACTACTGGCGGCAGGTGGCCGGAGGCTACGGCTACCAGCTGAGGCTCGCCGGCGTGGAACCAATTCCGCCGGACCCCGTCCCGCCGAGCGCGCGGGACCGCAACGAACGAGTCTGAGGAGGCTCACCATGATCGCTCGTATCCGCAAGGCCGTCGTCGCCGGCGTCGGTTCCGGCGCGGCCGCGTTCGCCGCGGCGCTCGTCCAGGCCGCCACCGAGACCGGCCTCACCGACGAGGCCGTGTCCCGGTCCATCGGCCTCGGCATCGCCGCCGGCGTCAGCGTCGGCATCGCCACCTACCGCGTACCCAACCGCGCCCCGGAGCCCCGGTGAGCGGCTGGACGTGGGCCTGGCTGGCCTGGTTCGCATGGTTCTCGGTCGTCGAGGGCCTGGCCCTGGCCAACAGCAGGAAGGGCGACACCCTCAGCGAGCACGTCTGGGCGTGGTTCGGTACCCAACGGCGTCAGCCGGGCGAGCCGGAGCGCCCTCGCTCCGGCTGGACACAGGCCAGGCGCGTACTGCTACTGGCGTTCATGGCCTGGCTGTCGGTGCACTTCCTGACCGGCGGATGGGCGTGACACCGCCCCGATAGGATCGTCGACGCGGTGCCGCCGCTGACGTCTCGGCGGGACCGACCATCATGCCGAAGGGCCCCGCTCTCCCTAGGGAGAGCGGGGCCCTTTCGTCGTGGGTCAGAAGGTGTCGGCCGTGCAGGTAACGACCGCGAACTCACCTTCGGAGGCGTTCTCCTTGACCACCTCACCGTCGACGGTGATCTTGCACTTGATCTTGCTGGAGCCCTTCGACTGAGCCACGATCGTCGGGATGATGATGGCCTCCTTCGACGTCAGCTCCTTCTTCCAGGGAAGCTTCGCGCCGTTGTCCTGCGACTGGTCGGCGCCGAGGCCGTAGGTTACGTCGGCAGTCTTCGGCCCGGTCACCTCCAGGATGACCTTCTTCTCGCCCTTCTTGTCCGCAGCTCCGGCCGCCTGGTCCTGGGCCCCGGGCCCAGCCGTGTCACTCTCTCCGGCGCCGCAAGCGATGGCCATTAGGGCGAGCACAGCAACGCCCGCGGTGGTGATCTTCGTACGCAAGGGGATCTCCTCGAATCGCCTCGCTCCGGAGGGGGCCCGGAGCGGCAAAGGCCCGAAGGTATGGGCGCCAAGTCCACTACGGAACATGACTGTCGCCCAGCCGATAGTGATCGTGTCCGCATCGGCGAGCGAGGTGTGAACCATCGGTCAGCTCGCTGCCGCGATCCGCTCGGCCCGCACGTCCCGGATCGCGCGCTTGGCCGTCGCCTCGGACACCTCGAGATCGTCCATCACCTGCCGCACGATCTCCATGTACGGGTGGCCACGGTCGAGCATCCGGCCGATGACCTTCTCGGCAGTCTCCGGCTCCTCGTCGACCAGCTCCAGGTCGAGGTCCTCGTCCCGTTCCGGGGCCGGGCCGGTGGCGCGTACCCGGCGGCCGTCGCGTTCGACGATCCGCCCCCACCAGCCGGTGTCACGGCCGGTGTCATCGGTGTCAGACACCGGCTTGACCTGCGGTTTGACACCAGGATCGGTGTCGGTGTCCTCGGTGGGGGAGGGGAGGCCGCCGCGCTTCTCCAGCCACCCGTAGTGGATGGTCGCCCCAGCGATGTAGAGAACGGCGACGACGAGCAGGGCGACCGGGCCACCCCAACCTCGGGTTGCCTCAGCAGCAGCAAGGGTCAGCATCAGGCGGCTCCGAACAGGAGGGCCGGCAGCGGTGCAACCAGCCAGGTGAGTAGGTCGATCGATCCCCGGGTCAGGTCACCGACCAGGCCGCCCGGCAGGTCGGACAACATGCCGAGGAGGATCGCGGCGATCCACAGCCGGGTGTTGATCCGGTAGAGCGGGCTCTGCGGGAACGTGAGAGTGGCGAATCGGCCGAGCTTCTTGCTGGCCTTGACCGGCAGGAGGCAGCCGATCGTGTAGATCCACAGCAGGCCGACGAGGGCGCCGAGGATCGCGTTGATGGAGGCGCCCGCGATGTAGGCGCCGCCGGTGGCGTCGAGGAGCTTCTCGATGAAGGCGGTGGCGGTGCCGACGGTCCACTGGTCGAGTGGCGACTCGTTGAAGCCCTCGTAAATCGCGGGGACGGCGAGGAAGAACGCCAGCCGGTCCCTGAGCGAGTTCGGCCCGACGCTCATGTAGTCGACGACCAGGGCGAGCAGCAGCAGCACGGCTACGGCGGTCGGGGACATGGTGTGCTCCACGGTCAGGCCCCCGTCCAGTCGAGGATCTTGACGCCGGTGGCGGCGTCCCTGACTTCCAACCTCGGCGAGTCCATCGGTTCGTTGGCGTCCAGGGCCGCCCGGGTGAGCGTCTGGAGCTGCTGGCTGAGGATGCTCGCGTACCCGGGGATGGACAGGTCGAGGATCACGACGTGTCGCCGGTCGTGGAGGACCTCGTACTGGCCGTCGAAGATGTGCAGCCGGTAGGGCAGAGCGGCCATCAGGCGTCCATCTCCTGGTGCGCGAGGACGGGGAAGAGGCCGAGGCCGAGGAGCACCATGGCGCCCGCTGCGGCCCAGGCGATGCCGGTCTCGCCGGCCAGGATGGCGGCCAGCGCGGCGACGAGGGCGCCGAGGACCGCGCTGGCCAGGGTGAGGGCGATGGGCGTCCAGGGCACATAGCGGGCCGGGAGGACGACCGGGTCGATGCGGGCGGCGCGCATCTCGGCGACGCGGGTGGCGACTGCGGGCAGGTCAGTCGCGGGCACGGTGACGGTGCGGCCGGCGAGTGCCCGCGCGGGCGAGTCGGGCGGCACGGTGCCGCGGATCAGGTGGGGCATGATGAGTGTCTCCTCTGGGAGGTGCGGGGCCCGGCCGTGCTGTAGGAGGCTTGGGCCGGGCCCCGCGATACGGGTGCTCAGTCGGTGAAGATGACGCCTTCGGCGAGGCGCTGCCGGTCGTCGGCAGCCCAGCCGTGGATCTCGCCCTGAACGTCGGGCGGCAGCGCCCGGAACGCACGACGGCTCTCGTCATCGCGGCCGGACCGCTCGACTACCAGCCGGCCCACGATGTTGAGGAAGTCCTGTCGGGTTGCCTTGCGGGACTTCGGCATCGCTCACTCCTGGGTGGTCTTGGTCCGCTCAGCGCGGACCAGGTTGATAGCGGTCTGTGAGTCCTCGTGGTTGGTCCATCCCATGACCGGCATGACGGTCCGGCGGCCCGGGACCTGGTCCGGGTACTGCTCGCGCAGGGCCTGGACCATGGCGCGCACCCGGGGCGGCACCTCGCCCGCCGGGGCGGGGCTGACGGGCTGGACCTGGGCCACCCGGACGGTGGCCCGCTGGGCCGGCGCGGGGCGGACGGCGGGGATGGTCCCGCTGCTCGGCGTCTGGTCCGGGCTGCCGGTCTGGGCTGGTCCGGCTCCCTGGTCCGCTTGGGTGGCCGGCGGCTGGTCCACCTCGCTGGTGGCGGTCTGTCCGGTCGGCTGGTCCAGGCTGGTCCGGTGCTGGGCGATCCAGGCCGCAGGCGGGTGGTCCGGGATCTGGTCCGCGATCGAGGTAGGCATCCGGACCCAGCCGACATCCCGCATCTGGTCCACCTGGCGGCCCAGGTCGGTGGTGACCATCCGCGCCGACAGTAGAAGTTCATTCATCGCCCGTCGCTCAGACTCGGTCGGCCGGGTGTCGTCGCGGAACAACTCGGTCTCGATGCTCAGCACCCGGCGCAGTTGCTCCCGAGCTGCCCGGACGGTGGCAGCGTCGGCCTCTTTGGTCAGCTCCTGGAGGTGGCGGAGGGCCGAGGCGAGCGGGTCCTGGCGGCGCCACGGCCACCGTGACGTCTCGGCGGGCGCGTCGCCGCGCAGCTTCGCGGCCTGCTGCTGCACGTACAGCTCCATCCCGGCGTTGACCAGAGCAGCAATGCGCCGCCGCGAGAACACGTCGCTGAGGTCGTCGACCGCGCCCGGCTTCTTGAGTCCCCACCGGACCAGCAGGCGGTCCGGGGTCCAGATCCAGTTGGACTCCTGGCGCTTTCCGGTCCGCGCCCGGTGGGCCTGCAACTTCTGGGTCCAGAGGGCAGCGGCGACCAGCGGGCTGAAGAAGCGGAAGAACCAGGTGGCCAGGTTGCCGCCAGCGAAGCTGACGGTGACCGAGGCGGCGGCCGACAGCCCCCAGATGATCAGGAGGTTGCTGCCGATCCGGGCGGCCGCGTTCTCGCGGAGCTTGCGTAGAGCCGCCGCCCCCTGCGAGTAGATGACCACGTCGTATGCCGCGAACATGGCCACGGCCAGCAGGGGCGGGACGCCCATCTTGAAGCGCACGACCTCCCACATGCCTTCGGTGGTAACCACCAGGAACAGCAGAACGCCGAGGTTGGCGGCGATCTCGTCGTGCTCGTGCCGCTTGACGAACTTGCGGAACGTGTAGACCGCAATGAGCGCGCCGACCGCACCGGCGCCGGCGGCGACGAGAGAGGCGTACGCCGCGACCACCTCGGCGGTCGCGGCGTACGCGTCCTGGAGCGGCTGGGGGATCTGCATGCCCGGAATCATGACACAAGGTTGCTAGGGTTGCCAATGTTGCTAGGGTTGCGGCATGTCGCCCCCTACCGCTACTGCCCATGCGCCCCCGCGTCTGCGATCATCAGGAGACTCGCCAGGGTTGCGAGGGTCGACAGAGAGGGCGGACGTGGCAGCGGAGTGGCTCACCGTGCAGCAGGTGATGGACGCGGTTCGGGCCGCCGGCTACCCAGACAAGATCGACACCCTCCGCCGCAGGATCGACGGCGGGCACTTCGGCGAGCAGGGCAAGGACTGGTATCGCACCGAGTCCGGATACCGCATGGTCGCCCCTGCAGCCGTGGAGGCGTTCCTCCGGCGCCGGCAGGAAGCCCAGCAGCCGCCCTCCTGACCTCCTCACCGCGACGCCCCACCAGCCCCATCGGGCGGTGGGGCATTCTGCGTCTCGCAGGTCAGCGCGCGTGCGGCGGGGTCCACAGGTGCTGGCCCTCCAACCGCAGGTACGCGTACGCGGTGGCCAGCGGCCAGCACTTCCACGGGCAGTTGCAGATCGGGCACCAGTCGGGCCGGTCCGTGGTGGGCCAGTGGTCGGTGATGATGACGCGGGCTGCGAGGACCAGCCGGGCGCGGATCCGGGCGATCTCATCCACCGCGGGCTGCCTCCAGCCACCGCGCCTCGGCGTCGGCCATGACCGGTGCGGCCCAGTCCAGCTCGGGGCAGCCGTCGGTCTTGCAGGCGCGGCAGCGTCCGTCCCGGTGCCGGGCCATCACCACGGCGGCCAACTGCTCGACGTCCGGCGCGGGCTCGTCGTGCATCGCAGCCTCCCGGGAGGTCGGTCCCGGCGGCCGGGCACCCCTGCACCGGCCGCCGGTCTTTCCGACACGACGACGGGCCCGCCTCCTGCCATGGAAAAGGCCCTGCCTGTCGCGGTGAGGGCCGCGCCATGCACCACGGGGGCAGCGCACGGTAGCCGACAACTCACAATCTGACTTTCGGTTGTAGATCGGCGATCAACCAGGTGCGCCTACGACCAGTTGCCAGCCAGTGCGCTATCACTGGTACGCCACGTACCAGTTACGGTGTGCAGCCCACCAGTGCGGCCAGCCCGGCCAGCTCGGTCGACATTGCTCGGCGACGGCCCTCAGCGATCTGCCGCACGATGTCTCGCGCGTATCGCTGATGTCGCAGCCAGGCCGGAGCGCGCTCTTGAAGCTGGAGCAGCACCGCGGTGGCGTCGGCGTACTGGCGCTGCTCGGCATGTGCCCACGCCACGTCCAGGCGGTGACGCTGCCAACTCGACCCGACGGGCGTCGGGCCGGACGGGACCACCTCAGCCAGGGAGAGCACGCGGCCGGGGTCACCGGCCACTGCGGCGTTCTCCACGCGCTGCATCTGTACCCTCGCCGAGCCGAATCCGCCGACCATCATCAGGTGCTCACTATCGGGGGCCCGCTCACCGATCCGGACCGCCGCGGCGGCGGCCGCGTCGACCAGGTCGGCGGCGACGTCTGGGCGGTTGTCGCGGGCGTACGCGGCGGCGGCACCCATGGCCAGCCAACCCCAGGCGGCCAGCTCCGCCGGAGTGGCCCGGGAGAAGCGAGGCTCGATCTGGTCGGCGGTGCGCGTGGCCAGCTCGGCCGCCTCGGCGAGTCGACCCTGCCGCATCAGTAGCCAGCACATGCCCTGCACGACGGTGGCGGCCACCACCTGGTCCCCGGCGTCCTCGGCGGCGTCGAGCGCGGCGGTGAGCGCGGTCTGGGCGAGGTCGCCGGCCCGTAGCTGGATCAGCAGGTTGCCGCTGAGGTGAAGGGTGCGGGCGACGAGCACCAGCGCGGCCGGGCGGGTGCTGTCGGTGGCCAGTCCGGCGGCGGCCCGGACGCCGAGCAGGAGCGGTGGCAGCGAACTGAGCGCGGTCGCGTAGTCGTTGGCCTGGTACGCCCGATCGGCGGCGTGTAGCCGGCGGCGCAGCACCTCGGGTGCGGGCGGCTCGCCCGGCGGTGCGGCGAGGGTGGTGCCACCGAGGCCGCGGACCGGCGCGACGGCGCGGCGGATCTCCGCGAGGGAGAGAGGCCGGTGGTCGGGCTCGGCGCGGGCGGCGGCCTCGGCCTGGTCTCCGATCAGCGCGCTGGTGGGCAGGCCGAGGGCACGTGCGAGTGCGTGCAGCGTGTCCATGCGGGCGCTCTTGCGGACGCCTTGCTCCAGCTTGCGGATGGTCTCGACGCTGA